>NZ_JACFQE010000027.1:0-402 GCF_016101625.1 Lactobacillus sp. M0396 | reverse complement strand
TTATCAGAATCATTCTTATGGTCTTTAGTAGGTGCAGTTTCATTTAAAACTTCTGAATGGCTTCCGTCACTCTTAAAAAATGAAGTTAAGTCGGAAAAGGTAGATAATTTGATTTCTTTTTTTGATTTTTCTACTTGATTGTCATCTTTAGATAATTCGGAAGTATGTATACTATTATTTTCAGTGGTTGAATTTGCAATAGACTTGCTAGACTTAGACTCAATTTGTTGGGATGGGTTAACTGTATCGGCTTTTACAGTTTGACCACTTAACCCAAGAAAAGTAAAACCTAATAATACAGAAGCAGTGCCGATAGTCAATTTACGAATTGAAAATCTATCTTGCTTCGCTTGCATTTCCATTTTTCTTAGTCTTTCATTATAGTTATTTTTTCCTAACATT
>NZ_JACFQE010000026.1:0-406 GCF_016101625.1 Lactobacillus sp. M0396 | reverse complement strand
CTCGGTCGCTCTTTGGCAATCTCTTCTCTTTTGATTGTTTCTCGGTTTTTTCTTGGATTATATTCAGTTTTCAATGTACTAACTCATTGGATCTTTCTCAGATCCAATGGAGGCTAACGGGTTCGAACCGATGACCTCCTGCTTGCAAAGCAGGTGCTCTCCCAACTGAGCTAAGCCCCCATGGTCTTTTATCTGTCAGATGCGCTTTCTCTTTTCCTTGCCTATGGGCCTAAATGGACTTGAACCATCGACCTCACGCTTATCAGGCGTGCGCTCTAACCAGCTGAGCTATAGGCCCGTTTCCAGCGTATCTGCTCTCTCTTTGAGGTACTGCCCTCAAAACTAAACAATGTCTTCCCTACTCATGTGCTTCCGTGTGCTCGCCGGACTTCTTTTAGCATTCCTG
>NZ_JACFQE010000025.1:0-411 GCF_016101625.1 Lactobacillus sp. M0396 | reverse complement strand
CGGTCTAGCTATTTTAGACCAGCCTTTCACTGCTTATACAAGTTATTTTAAGGAGCAGGCTCTCAAGCATAGTTGAACATGAGCCTGTCCGTCGAGTATCTATTGACTTGGGCTTAAAAAGTAGTGGCATGTTGTACAACTGGCTGCGCGAATATCGTAAAAATGGGTATAATATCGTTAACAAGCAGAGAGGACGACCGCCCCATGACCAAAAGAGAGCAGCTGATCAAACAGGAAAATCATCGGCTCAAGCAAGAAAACGAACGCTTACGCCAGCAGAACTTGAAGCTGAAAATCGAGAACGAATTCGTAAAAAAATTGAGCGTCTTAGTCGACCAGCGGACCAAGAACCGCAAGCCGCGGAAATAGCCCAGGCAGTTACCCAACTAAGGCGCGAGCTTAAAGTCAGCG
>NZ_JACFQE010000024.1:0-422 GCF_016101625.1 Lactobacillus sp. M0396 | reverse complement strand
AGTATCAAAGACCAGGCCATCAAGGACATTGATGGTGTCAAGTCAACAGCAGACTCTAATGCGCAAAACGATTTGGCTAAAGTAAAGGCAGATACTAAGAAGGCGATTGATGCCAACGCTACTGCTGCTAAACAACGTATCAAAGATGCATATGATCAGTTGAGTACAACCGAAAAGGCAGCAGCTAAAGCAGATTATGACCAAGCAATCCAAAAGGTTGATGATGCTCAAGCTGCAGCAGATAAGGCTATAGATGGGGCAACGGACAAAGAAGCTGTAAATAAGGCAGCCGGTGAAGCAGATCAAGCCTTTACTCAAGCAGAAACAGCGGCAAAATTAGCATTTACGAAAGTAGCGGCAAAAGATGCAGTTAAAGCAGTAGCAGACGAAGTCAAGAGCGGCTTAAAGAAACAAGAAGACAA
>NZ_JACFQE010000023.1:0-599 GCF_016101625.1 Lactobacillus sp. M0396 | reverse complement strand
TCTTCCAGTTCAGTGAGATTCTTAAAGTGCTTTTCAAAACCATAAAACATTTCTCGCTTGAGTATCCCGAAGAAGCCTTCCATTAGCCCATCATCAAGCGAATTGCCCTTGCGTGACATTGACTGGCTAATGCCATGATTTTTCAGCCACGCCTGAAACTGGGCATTTTGGTATTGCCAGCCTTGGTCTGTGTGAAAGATCAAACCATTCAGTGCCGGATGCTTGTCCCAGGCCTTTTTTAACATATCCATGGTCTGCTTAAGATTAGGGCTGCGGGAAATAGTATAGGAAACAATCTCTTGGGTGCAGCCGTCAATGATCGGTGATAAATAGGTCTTTTGCTCCTTGAGCTTAAACTCCGTCACATCTGAATACCATTTGTGATTGGGATAAACCGCACTGAAGCTGCGTTTAATCAAGTCAGGCTTAATCGGACCCTGAGTGCCGCGATAGCTGCTGTATTTGTGCCAGCGTTTACTGACTATGCCAAACAATTTCAGCTTGTTCATTAAGCGCTGCACTTTTTTATGATTGACTAATAAACCGCGACGCCTAAGCTCTGCAGTAATACGGCGATAGCCATAGCGGTGCTTGTGTTC
>NZ_JACFQE010000022.1:0-600 GCF_016101625.1 Lactobacillus sp. M0396 | reverse complement strand
CAATTTACGAATTGAAAATCTATCTTGCTTCGCTTGCATTTCCATTTTTCTTAGTCTTTCATTATAGTTATTTTTTCCTAACATTGTCTTTCCTTTCTCATATTTAAAGTACATTTTGAATTGTATAACTCATGTTATTTCTTGTCAATGTAGATTGCAAAAGCAAAATCTTAACTATAAATAACCGTTATTTTTAAAAATATTATTTTAAATAATTATATATTATTACTTTTTGTTTAATGTCCTAAAATAAAGATATTTTAATTAGTAAATAAAAATAACGAATTACAAAATCTGGTACTAAACAAATTAGTAATAGACATAATTTGTTTTTTATTACATTTTTATTACACTTTAATTGCATTTAATAAAATATTTTTCTACTAAAAAATAACGTATTATTTTTATATTAATGTCACCTAATAATATTATCTATTTTTATTATGTTATTTTTAAAATACGATATAAAAAAAGTATCACATTGTGATACTTTTCTTCTTATGAGCTTAAACTACCCTTTAACATTTGCTTTTTTAACAAATTTGCTTGTTGTCATAGTGTAGTACTTCTTACCTTTAATCTTTACTGGATTACCGTAAG
>NZ_JACFQE010000021.1:0-697 GCF_016101625.1 Lactobacillus sp. M0396 | reverse complement strand
ATATTGAAGCAGCGACAAGTGTAGATTCAGTCAACAGCATTAAGGATAAAGCTATTAGTGACATCAAAGAAATCAAGAATAGTGCGGATAAAGAGGACCAAGAACAATTAAATAAAGTAAAAGAAGAGAATAAGGCTAAGGTTGATGAGCAGGCTGCTGCGGCTAAGAAACGGGTTCAAGATGCCTATGATAAGCTTAGCAAGGACGAACAAGCAGCAGCGGCAAGTGATTATGCTAAAGCTATGAATGCTATTACTGAAGCACAAACTACGGCTAACAATACCATTGCCGCAGCAACAGATACAGATACAGTAGTTAAAGCAGTAGGAACAGCGATAAGTGCTTTTGATACTGCGGCGACTACAGCGGAAGTAGCGTTTGCAAGAGTAGCGGCAAAAGATGCGATTGAAGCAGAAGCAGCTAAGGTCAAGAAGGATTTAAAGCAAGAAGTTGATCAAACTAAAGTTGATAATATTGTATTAAGAGCAGAAAATGATCTTATCACAGCAGATAGTGTAGATAAAGTCAACAGTATCAAAGACCAGGCCATCAAGGACATTGATGGTGTCAAGTCAACAGCAGACTCTAATGCGCAAAACGATTTGGCTAAAGTAATAAGTGATGCTAAGACTGAATTCAGTAAAAAGCATGATGAAGCAGTAGCAAGACTCAAGAATGAATTTGGCAAAGATGCTGT
>NZ_JACFQE010000020.1:0-771 GCF_016101625.1 Lactobacillus sp. M0396 | reverse complement strand
TATCGTATGCATTTTGTATTCGCTTCTTGGCCGCTTCAGCCATCGAACTAATATAAGCCTTTTGCGCAGTCTTATTAGCTTCTAATTCTGCCTTTGCAGTCGCTTCTGCAATAAATTTAACATTATTAATATCATTTACTGCTTCTTCTTTAATATTGTTTATTTTTCCAACATCATCAGCTTGCGTTAGTTCATCGTTTGCACTTTGAGCAATAGATTCAACTTTTTTTATATCGGATTCTTTAATTAATTCTTTCTTAACTTTCTCTGCTACATCATTAACTGCATCTATTGCAGCTGTTTTTGCAAAAAGTACTTCGGCAGTTGTGGCAAATTTATCAAATTTACTTTTAGCATTTTCGGCTATAGCCACAATATCTTCCTTAGTTCCAGAGTTTTTAATTTTTTCAATAGCATCGTTCTGAGTCGCCTTTATATCATCAATAAATTTATTAAAAGATGCTGTAACATTTACTTGCTCATCTGGATTTAATTTATTATATGCTGACAGTACTCGACTAACTGCTGACGACATACCACTATTTACATTAGTTATATTAATGTTCCTAGCTGAATCAATATCACTTTGACCCGTAGAATCGTCAGTCGACTGCCCTATATCAGTAGAGTCTTCTTTTTTAGTGTTTTTGTCTTCAGCTTGAAGACTATCATTATTTTCTAAGACATTATCAGAATCATTCTTATGGTCTTTAGTAGGTGCAGTTTCATTTAAAACTTCTGAATGGCTTCCGTCACTCTTAAAAAATGAAG